>NZ_JBKJHC010000050.1:0-286 GCF_046613565.1 Flavobacterium sp. RHBU_3
CGTAACAGTAACCGATGCCAACGGTTGTACAGCAACTGCATCAGTAACTATAACTGAGCCTACTGCTTTATCGGCTTCAATATCTTCTCAAACCAACATCCTTTGTAATGGTGGTGCTACCGGAGCTGCTACAGTAGCGGTAACAGGTGGTACTACAGGCTATACTTACCTTTGGAGTAATGGTGCTACTACAGCTACCATAACCGGTCTTGCGGCTGGTACTTATAACGTAACAGTAACCGATGCTAACGGTTGTACAGCAACCGCATCAGCAACTATAACTGAA
>NZ_JBKJHC010000051.1:0-281 GCF_046613565.1 Flavobacterium sp. RHBU_3
CCGGTTACTGTTTTGCCTACGTTAGCGGCATCCAGCGTAAGGGTTATCATGAATACTTTTGAAGCACCTGATTCAGGTACACCGGTAGTATTGGTCCTGTTTACACGGCCTATGCTGCTTATAAGTGCAGGCTGGGCAGTGGTAGCAGTGGCATACCAGTCTAATAGGCTGATACCAGATATGGTTTGTGAAGTGCCGTCTTCGAAGTTAATCACAGCATTTACTGTAGATGCACCACTACCAGAAGTTACTGCAAGATAAATATCTGTAAACTTCATAGG
>NZ_JBKJHC010000052.1:0-249 GCF_046613565.1 Flavobacterium sp. RHBU_3
GGAAAAAAAAGAATCTCTTCGCATTTACGAAAAGGAAATTTTAGGAGTTGAGTTTACACTATTATAGTGAACCGTTCTTGTAACTGTTAACTGTACACTGTTAACTGTCTACTAAAAAGTACGGGGGATTAGCTCAGCTGGCTAGAGCGCCTGCCTTGCACGCAGGAGGTCATCGGTTCGACTCCGATATTCTCCACGAGTCAGTTGATTCGTTTATGCGGTAATTTGTTAATTCGATTTTTCGAATAA
>NZ_JBKJHC010000053.1:0-221 GCF_046613565.1 Flavobacterium sp. RHBU_3
CTTCACGCCTGTGGCTGAACATTGTTGCCGAAAACGGCACCGCTAACCAGGCACTGGTAGCCTACATGGAAGAAGGTACAATGGAACTTGACTACGGTTTTGATGCCAAGAAGTTTACAGACGGTACTACACTGGCCATATACTCAGTAGGTCAGCAAACACCACTTGCCATACAGGCAAGGCCAATCTTCGAAGCAAGCGATGTAGTGCCTATGGGCTTT
>NZ_JBKJHC010000054.1:0-215 GCF_046613565.1 Flavobacterium sp. RHBU_3
GTAATCCATCTGCGTAAGGTCGCGGATGATGCCTTCCTGGTTGTCCCTTAAGTAAATTTTCTGTCCTTGTTCAAACAGTCCGTCTACGTGGTCAAGGGTAATGGTGAAGTTACCCGCTGCAGGAGCAGTAAAGCCCATAGGCACTACATCGCTTGCTTCAAAGATTGGCCTTGCCTGTATGGCAAGTGGTGTTTGCTGGCTTACTGAGTATATGG